>NZ_CP051293.1:1672500-1675000 GCF_013170805.1 Mesorhizobium sp. NZP2077
CGCGGGGAACTGAAACATCTAAGTACCCGTAGGAAAGGACATCAACCGAGACTCCGGAAGTAGTGGCGAGCGAACCCGGACCAGGCCAGTGGCGATTGAGAGACAAGCGGAACCTTCTGGAAAGTAGGGCCATAGTGGGTGACAGCCCCGTACGCGTAATGCAATCAATCGTCCTCGAGTAAGGCGGGACACGTGAAATCCTGTCTGAAATTGGGGGGACCACCCTCCAAGCCTAAGTACTCGTGCATGACCGATAGCGAACTAGTACCGTGAGGGAAAGGTGAAAAGCACCCCGACAAGGGGAGTGAAAGAGTACCTGAAACCGATTGCCTACAAACAGTGGGAGCCCGCAAGGGTGACCACGTACCTTTTGTATAATGGGTCAGCGACTTAGTGTGACGAGCAAGCTTAAACCGCTAGGTGTAGGCGCAGCGAAAGCGAGTCTGAATAGGGCGTTCAGTTCGTCGCATTAGACCCGAAACCGAGTGATCTAGCCATGAGCAGGTTGAAGGTAAGGTAACACTTACTGGAGGACCGAACCCATAACTGTTGCAATAGTTCGGGATGACTTGTGGCTAGGGGTGAAAGGCCAATCAAACTCGGAAATAGCTGGTTCTCCGCGAAATCTATTTAGGTAGAGCGTCGACCGAATACCCCAGGGGGTAGAGCACTGGATGGGCTAGGGGTCCTCACCGGATTACCAAACCTAACCAAACTCCGAATACCTGGGAGTACTAGTCGGCAGACACACGGCGGGTGCTAACGTCCGTCGTGAAAAGGGAAACAACCCTGACCTACAGCTAAGGTCCCCAAGTTATGGCTAAGTGGGAAAGGATGTGAGGATCCCAAAACAACCAGGATGTTGGCTTAGAAGCAGCCATCATTTAAAGAAAGCGTAACAGCTCACTGGTCTAAATAAGGGTCTTTGCGCCGAAAATGTAACGGGGCTAAAGCCATACACCGAAGCTTAGGGTTCGTAGCAATACGAGCGGTAGCGGAGCGTTCTGTAAGCTGATGAAGCCATACCCGTGAGGGGTGGTGGAGGTATCAGAAGTGCGAATGCTGACATGAGTAACGTAAGGGGAGTGAGAGACTCCCCCGCCGAAAGACCAAGGGTTCCTGCTTAAAGCTAATCTGAGCAGGGTTAGCCGGCCCCTAAGACGAGGCGGAAACGCGTAGTCGATGGGAACCACGTTAATATTCGTGGGCTTGGAGGTAGTGACGGATCATTGAGGTAGTCCAATCTTATCGGATTGAACGGGCTGCTGCGTGGTTCCAGGAAATAGCTCCTCCTTATAAACCGTACCCGAAACCGACACTGGTGGTCTGGTAGAGTATACCAAGGCGCTTGAGAGAACTATGCTGAAGGAACTCGGCAAATTGCACGCGTAACTTCGGAAGAAGCGTGACCCTTTTCTACGCAAGTAGAGGAGGGTGGCACAGACCAGGGGGTAGCGACTGTTTATCAAAAACACAGGGCTCTGCGAAGTCGCAAGACGACGTATAGGGTCTGACGCCTGCCCGGTGCTGGAAGGTTAAGAGGAGGGGTGCAAGCTCTGAATCGAAGCCCCAGTAAACGGCGGCCGTAACTATAACGGTCCTAAGGTAGCGAAATTCCTTGTCGGGTAAGTTCCGACCTGCACGAATGGCGTAACGACTTCCCCGCTGTCTCCAGCATAGACTCAGTGAAATTGAATTCCCCGTGAAGATGCGGGGTTCCTGCGGTTAGACGGAAAGACCCCGTGCACCTTTACTATAGCTTTACATTGGCATTCGTAGTGGCATGTGTAGGATAGGTGGTAGGCTTTGAAACCTGGGCGCCAGCTCAGGTGGAGCCACCCTTGAAATACCACCCTTATTACTATGGATGTCTAACCGCGGCCCGTTATCCGGGTCCGGGACAATGTATGGTGGGTAGTTTGACTGGGGCGGTCGCCTCCTAAAGAGTAACGGAGGCGCGCGATGGTGGGCTCAGAACGGTCGGAAATCGTTCGCTGAGTGCAATGGCATAAGCCTGCCTGACTGCGAGACTGACAAGTCGAGCAGAGACGAAAGTCGGTCATAGTGATCCGGTGGTCCCGCGTGGAAGGGCCATCGCTCAACGGATAAAAGGTACGCCGGGGATAACAGGCTGATGACCCCCAAGAGTCCATATCGACGGGGTTGTTTGGCACCTCGATGTCGACTCATCGCATCCTGGGGCTGGAGCAGGTCCCAAGGGTATGGCTGTTCGCCATTTAAAGCGGTACGTGAGTTGGGTTCAGAACGTCGTGAGACAGTTCGGTCCCTATCTGCCGTGGGTGTAGGAATATTGAAAGGATCTGTCCCTAGTACGAGAGGACCGGGATGGACGGATCTCTGGTGGACCTGTTGTGGCGCCAGCCGCATAGCAGGGTAGCTATATCCGGACGGGATAACCGCTGAAGGCATCTAAGCGGGAAACCCACCTTAAAACGAGTATTCCCTGAGAACCGTGGAAGACGACCACGTTGATAGGCCG